>NZ_CDHP01000041.1:0-15691 GCF_900002895.1 Ercella succinigenes
GAAGCCTATCGCAAACGACTGAGAACCAGTAACAGCATAGAACGACTCAACGAAGAGCTACGTCGTAGGGAACGCGTTATACGGATATTCCCCAATGATGACAGTCTTATCCGACTGATGGGAGCAGTTCTGATGGAGCACCATGAAAAATGGTTGACCGGCAAAAAGTATTTCATAATGGATCGCTACTTTGATGAGAGAGAAACAGCAAGAAAAGAAGCGTTAGCAGAACGAGCAGCATACCTGCATGTTGTCACCTGATTCATGCAGATACCGGAAGACAATTTACACCAACTTTTTGGACTTGACTTTGTCATAATCTTTTGTCAGCATTAGTATTGCAAATAAAAATAGAATTAGGATTAGATCAAGTAGGTGAGGCCTTATCACTTGTTCCTATAGTTGAACAAAAATACGATAATCACTATAAAAAATACTACTCAACTTTTGCTATTGTAAAAGATGTTCAGGTTTTTTATATTCCTTTCTTTCTTTATGGAACAATACTTGAATTTTGTCAGAAGAATAGTGATAAAACTCAGGCTGAAGTTTTTTACAAAAAAATTATTGATCATTATAATAGTCTGCCCAAGCGGTACAAAAGTTCGTACGATAATGTGATAGCCATTATGGAAGAAATGTACGATAGTATTTAAGTTGCATAAACTCATTATTTTAGGATTGTCTATTGACTTAAAGTTTACATTAAGGTTTAAGCTCTTTATAAAGACAGGAGGATTTTACCATGAAAACTATTAAACTAGGACAATCAAATTTAGAGGTTCCGGTTATTGCAGTCGGTTGTATGCGTATAAACGGTCTAAGCAAAACTGAGGCAGAACTTTTTGTGAAAACTGCTCTTGAAAACGGAGCATCATTTTTTGATCATGCGGATATTTATGGTGGTGGAGATTGTGAAGAGATATTTGCTAAAGCCATTCAAATGAATAACACTATACGTGAAAAAATAATTCTGCAGTCAAAATGCGGAATCAGAAAAGGTATGTTTGATTTTTCAAAAGATCATATTTTAGAGTCTGTAGACGGCATATTAAAACGCCTGAAAACGGATTATCTTGATGTGCTTCTTCTGCATCGTCCAGATGCATTAGTTGAACCTGATGAGGTTGCTGAGGCTTTTGACAAATTATATAACAGTGGCAAGGTTCGCAACTTTGGTGTATCTAATCAGAATCCTATGCAGATAGAATTACTAAAAAAGTCTCTGCATCAGCCGATTATAGCTAATCAGCTGCAGCTTAGTATTACCAATGCTAATATGATTTCTGCAGGAATGCATGTAAATATGCTTGATGAAACATCTGTTGATCGTGATGGCAGTGTGCTGGATTATTGTCGACTGAATGATATTACAATACAACCATGGTCGCCTTTCCAGCATGGTTTCTTTGAAGGTGTATTCTTGGACAATGATAATTTCCCTGAGTTGAATGCTAAAATCAATGAAATTGCCACCAAATATAATGTGACAAATACAACTATAGCAATGGCATGGCTTTTACGTCATCCGGCAAAAATGCAGCCTGTTACCGGAACTATGAATATTGAAAGATTAAAGGATTGCATAAAAGCAGCAGATATTTATCTGACACGTAAGGAATGGTATGAAATTCATCTTGCTGCAGGTAATACCTTGCCATAGAAAGAAGGAAGTGTAATCGATATGAAAAAAGTAGTAATAACAGGTGTAAGTGGACTATTGGGCCCGTGTGTAGTAGATCATTTTGTTGAGATGGGATATGACGTTTTAGGGGTGGACATAACAAAACCAAAAGAAAGTTCAGCAAGATTCATGACGGTTAATCTGATGAATGCAGGTGAATGCTATGGTGCCTTGGCCGGTGCGGATGCTGTGGTTCATCTTGCTGCTATTCCTGTAGCTTACAGTCATCCTAATGAAGTTACCTTTCAGAACAATGTAATGAGTACCTACAATATCTTAGAAGCTGCTGCCGGTCTTGGCATAAAAAAAGCGGTGATTGCCTCTAGTGAATCTTCTTATGGTATAGTCTTTTCCAAGCAGAATTTAGCGCCAAAATATATTCCAATTGATGAAGATCATCCGCAGCTGCCAGAAGAATGTTATGGACTGTCAAAAATAGTAGCTGAGGAAACAGCCAATATGATAAATCGCCGATGTGGTATGCAGGTTGTTTCTTTGCGCATTGGTAATGTCATTACACCAGAAATGTACAAAAATTTCCCTGCATTCATCAAGGATTCTTATCCGCGCCGCACAATTCTATGGAGTTATATTGACGCACGTGATATTGCTTCAGCATGCAGATTAGCAATTGAAGCAGATGGTCTTGGATCTGTTGCGCTCAATCTTGCTGCAGATGATACTAGTATGGATATAAAAAATGATGAGTTAATGAAGGCTGAATTCCCAGAAGTAACCGATATTCGTATGCCTCTTGATAATTATCAAACTTTATTAAGTAATGAAAAAGCAAAAAAACTTCTGAATTGGCAGCCTGTTCATTGTTGGCGGGATAATGTTAATTTTTAATCATTAGCCCAACTGTCTTTTAGCTCCTGTTCCAGATCATAAATGAGATTTTCTTTTATAGATTGAGAATTATCTCTTATTGTCTGATTTATTTCAGGATATTTTATACCTAAAATTCTGGCTGCTAAAAGAGCTGCGTTTTTTGCATTGTTTATTCCAACTGTAGCTACAGGAACGCCTCCTGGCATTTGGGCAATTGATAAGAGAGCATCAATTCCATCTAGTTCCTTTAGTTTTACAGGAACACCGATTACAGGAAGTGCTGTTAAAGATGCAACCATTCCTGGCAAATGTGCTGCACCGCCTGCACCGGCAATGATAATTTCTAATCCTCTTGCTTGTGCAGTGCTGGCATATTCAAACATTCTTTCCGGCGTTCTATGTGCTGATACGACTTTTATTTCATAACAAATATCTAATTCTTCCATTACTTTTGCTGCGTTTTTCATTATTCGCAAATCAGAATTACTGCCCATAATTATACCTACAACTGGTGTTTTTTTGCCTTCATTACTTTTCATAAATTTTACTCCTTGGTATGAATTGAGATTTTCTTTAATGCTTGTTCTGCCTTTTTATCTGCAAGTTCAACAGTTTTATCAAGTGCTGTTATATGTCCTATTTTTTTCAAATGATCTGATTCTGCTTTGCCATACAGATGCAGATAACAATCTGGTATGGCAAGAATGGAATCAAGTCCTCCTATATAGTAAGAACCAACTACATTTTGGCTGCCTAGTATATTATACATGGAACAAGGTGATTTTAATCTGGAAGATCCAAGAGGCAAGCCGCATACTATTCTTACAAGCTGTTCAAATTGAGACGATATGCAAGCCTCTATAGTATAATGACCAGAATTATGTGGTCTAGGAGCAATTTCATTTACAAGAATTTCAGAGGCTGAATCTATAAAATATTCAATACAAAATATTCCTGAATCATCTAATTCTTCAACTATTTTTTTGCTTGTTGTACGAATTCTTTCTTCTATACTATTTGTAATATTGGCCGGAACGATAGATTTTATAAGGATACTATCTGAATGTAAATTTTCAGCAACCGGGTAGTAGACTAGATCATCTTCATTCTTTGCAATTATAATTGAAACTTCTTTTACATAATCTATGTATTCTTCAGCAATTAAATCTTGTCCGCGGAATCGATTGTATGCTTTTTCTAATTCGTTAAAATGTTTGATGATGATATTTCCTTTGCCATCATAACCATCCGTACAGGTTTTTAAAATGATTTTTTGGTTAAATCTATCGAAAGCTTGTTTTAAATCTTCGATGTTTTTTACTAAACAAAAACCGGGAATATTCACACCTATTCGCTTTAACATACTTTTTTGAACATACTTATTTTGAATTATTTTTAACGTATTTGCTGAAGGTAAAACTAAATTGCCTTTTTTCTCAATAACACTAAGCAATTCCGCATCAATATGTTCGAATTCATATGTTATTACATCTGATTTTTTCGCTAATTCGTGTAAAGCATTTATATCGCTATACTCTGCAACTATCTGCTCGTCTGAAACCTGGGCTGCTGGAGCATTTGTTTTGGGATCTAAAACAACAACGTTAAAACCCATACGTTTGGCTTCAAACGCTATCATTCTACCTAATTGACCTCCTCCAACAATTCCTATTGTCAAAGAAGAATATCCTGTTTTTAATCTTTTAATACTCATTGTTTACCTTCCTGATTGCAAAAGTTTTAAATTAAAACAAGCCAATAACAGCCTTCTTTTACAGAATTTTTGTTATTGGCTTACTTTTGACTGGTTTTAAACCTTTCAAAAAGTCTTCCAGAGACTTGATTATTCTATTTTTACAGGGAGAAATTATATCATAATTTCTAAATCAATGTAATCCTGCTTACAATTGATTATAATTAAACTTAGTCGAAAAGAAAGCTGAGGAAGTCAAAAATGGACAAACAACTTATCAATGATTCAAGACAAAACTATATTGAGAAAATAAATATAGTTCAGGATTATATTGAAAAACATCTTGATCAAGAGATGAATGTCCAAGAACTTTCACAAATAGCTTCTTTTTCCCAATATCATTTTCAAAGAATTTTTAGAAATTTTACCAATGAGAGTTTATACGGCTTTATCAAAAGACTCAGGCTTGAAAAGGCTATTTTCCTGCTTAGAGGAAACAAATTATTAACAATACAGGATATTGCTTTGTCTGTAGGTTTTGCTAACCAGTCTTCTCTTGCCAAAGCTTTAAAAGAAAAGTATCAAATCAATGCTAGCCAGATTAGAAAGATGAGTGATTCTCAAATAAACCAAATGATTAATATAAATCGCACGAATGGAAAAGTATTAACGAATAATTCGGTGTATCATGAACCTATCGAACTTGCTATTCAGTTTTTTGAACCGTTGAAAGTACTATATACGAGATATATCGGTGCCTATAAAGGCGATTCTGAGTTGTTTTATAGGCTTTTTACCAAACTATACAGTTTTGCTGACAGAAAAAACTTGATAAATCAGGAAACAGAATGGTTTGTTGTTTATCATGATTATAGTGATTTGACAGAAGATGAAAAACTGAGATTAAGCGTATGTATGAATATTAAAGAACCGGTAAAAAGTCAGGGCGAGTTCGGTTGTATGGAAATAGCAGGCGGTAGATATGCTGTTGGCAGATTTTTTCTAGGGGCAGATGAATATCAGGGGGCTTGGAATTATATGATTTCAAAATGGCTGCCGGATAGCGGTTATATGCCCGATGACAGATTTTGCTTTGAGCATTTCCCTCTACAGGAAGAAACTGAAAATAACAGGCGGATTGTTGAGATATTCATACCTGTAATCCCCCTGTAAGAAAGGTGGATATCAGTTGAAAACAATTGAGTTTCAAAAAATTGGAGTCTATCAGATTGACTTGAAAACAGATCATATTTTCATTAAGATCGGTCAAAGTTTTAAAGCTGCATTGACAAAGCTGGATCAGTTTAGTCACTGTATTTTGTTTACAAAAGATCAAGGCCAAATTTATTGTTTTATTGCAAGGATATTAGAAATATCTGATAAAACAGGAGAATTGTCAATTAATATGGTAGAAAGTGCTTTTGCAAATGAATTACCGTTTCCAAATAAGAAACCCCCTATTACAGGTGAATTAGTTGATATTAAACCATATTTTCCTTGTGAAGAAAAAGTTGATAATTTTGATAAAAAAACAGTGACAGATAATCAGTATATAAAAGCCTTACAGTTTGAGGGCAAGCCGATCGGCAAATTCAAAAATACACATGCAGGTCAAATTATTAAGCTTGGACAATCTGATAGTGATGCTCAAGAAGATATTTCTAAAGCCGTTAGTCATTTTAAAGCAGGTTCTTTTTTGAGAATAATATGGTGGTTTGATCGTTTTGATGATAAGAAATATAGAGATCACTTAATGTGCAAACCTCCATATGAAAATGCTCCCAGATGTGGTGTGTTTGCAACACGATCCCCCGTTAGACCTAATCCTTTAGCGTCTACAATTGTCAAAGTTAAATCTTTAGATCAATATAATAATAGTGTTTCCATCTTAGGATTTGATGGTTTTGACAATTCAATAATTTTGCAGATTATGCCATATGAAGAAATCACCATAGATAAGGTGATAGTTCCTGAGTGGGTTCAGCACTGGACTGATTATAAAGTTTTTCATGACATTCCTGAAATGAATGAATATACCCATGAACATATTGATGGTGATTATAGTGAGTTTTATTTTGAAGAACTGGATAACAATGAGAATATAGAATCTGAAAAAATTGACTCCAATGAAATTATTGTAGAAGAAGCACATATTCATAATTTGAAAAATATTTCAGTTAAGATTCCAAAAGAAAAAATTACAGTAATAACTGGAGTTAGCGGAAGTGGAAAATCAAGTTTGGCATTTGATACCATATATCATGAAAGTCAGAAACAATTTATGGATTTGCTTTCTTCTAATATTTTTGCAGAGTCAGATTTGAAGGACTCGATGGTAAAAAAAATAACCGGACTTCAGCCAGCCATAGCAATTGAGCAAAAAAGTCTAGGACTAAATCCAAGATCTACAGTTGCATCTGTCACGAAGATAGGTGAATATATACGCCTTTTATTTTCAATTGCTGGGGAACGGATGTGTCCGCATTGCAAAAAAAATATTCCGGAAGATAATGTTTGCAAAGGCTGTGGAACTATATTTTTTACACTAGTGCCATCAATGTTTAACTATAATCACCCTGAATATATGTGTCCTGTTTGTAAAGGACTAGGCGAGGAAATGCAGGTGGATACAAACCTGATTGTACCTAATCCATCATTATCAATCCTTGATGGAGCATCTCCCTGGTGGGGTAATCTCAGAAAACATAGAGAAAAGCCAAATGCCAACTGGATGAAAGGTGAGGTGTTGGCTTTAGCTGACGATATGAAACAGGATTTAGAGGTTGCTTTTGTGGATTTGTCTGAAGATTTCAAACAACAGATTTTTTATGGAAGTAACGGAAAACCGGTAACATTAAATTATGAAAATCCAAATGGCAGGTCTGGTAAAATCACCAGACCAGTTGAAGGTGTTGTCAATATATTACAAAGGCTTATGCATGATAATGGTTCATCTAAATCCATAGAACATATTGATCGTTTTATTGTAAATAAAAAATGCAGCAGGTGTCATGGTGAAAGATTGCTTGAGGAAGGCAGGATGGTGAAATTAGGAGGAACAAGGTATCCAGAAGTCACTAATATGAGTATCCGCACTTTGAAAAGTTGGTGTCATTCTGTTTATGGTAACATGAATTCTCTTAATAGAGAAAAATGCAAAGATATTCTGAAAAAAGTAATAGTAAAACTGAAGAAATTGGAGCAAGTTGGACTAGGATATATAAATCTCGATAGAAGTATTCCAACATTGTCGGGAGGAGAGGCTCAGAGATTGAAACTGGCTAACCAGTTTGGTTCTGGTCTTTCTAATATTTTATATATTATGGACGAGCCATCTAAAGGTTTGCATCCAAGGGATTTTCGGTTTTTGATTGAAGCAATTCAAGATTTAAAGAAATTAAAAAATACAGTTATTATTGTTGAACATAAGAATGAACTAATTCAAACAGCAGATTATATGATAGAGATAGGTCCTGGTGCAGGTCATTATGGTGGTGAAATAATTAAATCAGGTAATCCGGATCAAAAAAACAACAAAGATAAAACAACTATCTCTGACAATTATCAGTATAAAATCAAAGAAAATATTGTAGAAGAACCTAAGTTAACAATCGAAGGTGTTAAAACAAATAATCTCAAAAATATAAAAGTAAATATCCCTCTTGCTAAATTTACTTGTGTCGCTGGTGTTAGTGGTTCAGGTAAAAGCAGCTTGGTTGCAAAAACCCTATATCCAGCAATTTTAAGAGAACTTGGTAAAAAAACAGATATTTCAGGGAAGTACAGCAGTCTAACAGGGGCAGAAAAAGTTTCAGAAATTTATTATGTAAGTCAAAACGCAATTGGTAGGAATTCAAGGTCTACTCCTGGAACTTATACCGGTGTATTCGACTTAATAAGAACATATTATTCAGATATAAGCAAAAACCAAAAGAAAAAGTTTTCAAAAGAACATTTCAGTTTTAATAGCGCTAAAGGACAATGTGATTATTGCAAGGGAGCAGGTGAGATCTCCGTACCAATGCACTTTATGCCAGATATATATGTAACTTGTGAAAAATGCAAAGGCAAAAGATATAAAGATGAAATATTGCAGATAAAATATGACGGATACTCTATAGCAGACTTGCTTGATTTAGAAATTGGCGAAGTGAAAAACACATTTATAAATGAAGAAAAAATTTATCAAATGCTCGACATGTTGTGTAAAGTTGGGCTTTCATATATTAAATTAGGACAAAGCGCAGTCACTTTGTCTGGTGGTGAGGCTCAAAGAATTAAGCTGGCAAAAGAACTTTGTGATAGCAAAACAGCAGGCGCCGTCTACATTATGGATGAACCAACTTCAGGGCTTCACAGTAATGATGTAGATAAATTATGCTATATTATCAGTGAACTTGTCTCGAAAGGCGCTACAGTTATTGTTATTGAGCATAATCCTCAGATTATTAGCCAAGCAGATTATATTATAGAATTAGGCCCCGAAGGCGGGGACAAAGGAGGATATATTTTACAAGAAGGCTGGTTGGAAAAGCCATATTCTTAGCCTTATTATATAACAATAGAAGAAGCTATAGTGGTAAAATAGTAATCAACAATATAATAACTCTAAAACAAAAATATAATCAGGTGTTTATATATGATTCAAAAAACATGTACTTATCTTGATAAACTAATGGTGCCTATCCCTGCCGGGACAGAACAATTAAGAGAATATCGAGATGAAATAAAATGGATTAGCTCGAATTCTAAAATGAGTATGCCGGGATCAAAAGGGAATTTGTTAGAAATAAAAAGAGATGTATCTATACAACCTTTTTTTATTGCAAAATATGCGGTGACAAAAAGCCTGTATTATGAGATAACTCAAAAAGAATCACTAAACGCTGATCTGCCTTCTGTTCCGATGGTAAATGTATCTTGGAATGATGCCATTTCTTTTTGCAACATTCTTTCCCGAAAATGTGGTTTGGAAGAATGCTATATTTTTGAGCAGAACAATGAAATTTTTTGTGATTGGCATGCCAATGGATATAGATTGCCAACAGAATCTGAGTGGCAATATGCCTGCAAAGCTCAATCATCCGGGTATAGATACGGGGATCTTGATAATATTGCCTGGTATGTTGAAAATTCAAATGGTAAAATTCATGAAGTAGGAGAAAAAAAACCAAACAGCTGGGGAATATATGATATGCTGGGCAACACATGGGAATGGTGCTGGGACTTGTATGATGAAAAAACATATGGCTCGTATCGTGTTTTTCGCGGTGGCAGCTGGGCTGAATCTGCTAGAGGTTGTGGTTCCACTTGCCGTAGGCGCGGACATCCCTCTTTTTGTATTGATGATCTTGGATTCCGTTTAGCAAAATCTATCTAAACAAGCAAAGACAATTGTCTGGCGGTAAAAACAAAGGAGATATATGGCTACAGAAGATTTGTTTTTTGACGAAGCTTTACCTCCATGGAGAGTTATTTTCAAAGGTGATTTTTTAAGTTTACATGGGCGAGGCAAACCAGGTCAAGAAAAACTAGTTATGAAAGCTTTTGATATGGCTGGTGAGCGATGGCTTATAGCTGCCGTTTATTTTTGTGGTTCTGGTCTGGTTGTAGATTTCTGCAAACTAATTGAACCTGAGAACTTAAGGAATTTCATGACTAAATGGCATTTAACACCTGATAATAATGACACAGAGTTAAATCTCAGCGAAAAAGATAGTATGAAAATGATAGCTGAGAATCCATATACAAGCGAAATTAGAGCAGAGGTAAAGGTTAATGGCAGAATTCTGGAGTCTTCACACGGCTTTGGAGAATCATGGAACCCTTTTCTTAATACTAATTTTTTATTACCTGCAAAAGCAGTGCTTGCCCATTATAAGCTTGATGCAGATAAAGGGTGGCTGTTTTGGCGACAGGCATATCATTGGGCAGGCAGCGGTAAACCCCGTGTTAAAGATATTGAATTTAGTCTTTCTCTGGAACCAGTTGAGATAGCTGGACCTCACCTTTATAAGTTAGAGACAGGTGTGGAAATGCCATTTATACATCCAATCACTGGTAAAAAGCATTGTCTTAACATAGTTGAATCTTTAGAAGAAGAACTAACCGAGCAGGACTTCAATATTGATGATTGGGAATTCCCACGTTTTTATTCGCAGATAACATATACTATCACTCCTGACCTGCCAGACAATACTTATTCTCTACGTGATATTTCACAAGGAGACGCCCCACGTATTAGTTCAAATATTCTAAATGATTGTGAACCAGAAGTTTCTGGAGCAGCTTCTCTTGCTATCATTGGCAGTGCTGATGGTCCTACTACTATATTTTGGACGAAAAATAATATCGACACAGATACCGATAATGACCCTATACCTAAAACAGATACCGACTATGTTACTGATACTATCAAAAATAATTCCAGTGAAAGATCAAACGAATTGTTGCACCACAAGGCTTGTTCTTCTTTATATTTTTATCCTCCAAAAGTATCGCAATGGCAGCTAATATTCTGGTATAGTTATCAAGAGGAAAGTGTAAATATAAAATGGAAGGTGTAAACATGAAATCAACATTATTGATTTATACTTCAAAGACAGGATTTACCAAAAAGTATGCAGAGTGGATATCTGAATCAGTTAACTGTCAGACCATTTCTCTTGATAAAATAAATAACATTGAAATCAAAAATTATAGCATTATTATTTATGGGGCAGGAATCAGAGCTGGACGAATTCAGGAACTTGCGAAATTCAAAAATAAATTTTTGTACAACAAAGAAGCCGAGCAAAAGTTAATAGTCTTTGCTACTGGGGGAGCTCCTGACAATAAAAATATTGTTGCAAAAATAATGGAAAACAATTTTTCAGAAGATGAGCTAAAAAGAGTTAGTTTTTTCTATTTCCAAAGCGGCTTGAATTATCATAAAATGCCAATATCAGGTAGAATAATGATGAATATATATAAATTTTTTCTTAGATTTAAGAAAAACAAATCCGCTACAGAAAATGGAACCAGTAAAACTATTTCTAAATCATATGATTATTCAAATATTGAAAGAATAAAACCTTTAATTGATTATTTAAGCAGTTTGAATATTTAACAGGATAAATTTGGTGAGGATAGAGAAATATGTTTTTTGAAAATTCCAGAATTAAACTTTTTTATCAAAAAACCGGCAGTGGTAAACCTCTTATAATGCTGCATGGCAATGGCGAGACCCATGCCATTTTTTCGAAAGCTGTAGCTGAATTGGAAAACAGATTTACTGTCTATGCAATAGATTCCAGGGGTCATGGTAAGAGCTCAACGGTCTCTGAATATCATTATGAAGATATGGTGCAGGATATTTATGATTTCATTTGTACATTAGAAATTGAAAAACCTGTTTTGTATGGATTTAGTGATGGTGGAATAGTTGCTCTTTTAACTGCTATAAAATATCCTGATCTTTTATCTTGCATTGTTGTAAGTGGAGTTAATTCTGATCCGTCAGGGTTGAAAAACTATTGGCTTAATATTTTTCGTGTACTCTACTTTTTTACCAGATCTACTAAATTAAAGATGTTATTGGAAGAACCTGATATAACGGGAAAAATGCTGCAGACAATTGATATTCCTGTATATATAACTGCTGGCAGTAAGGATATGATCAAACAGGATCATTTGGAGTATATTGCTGATAATATTAAACATAGTCAATTAAAAATATTTGCAGATGAATCTCATGGCAGTTATATTATAAATAACAAAAAAATTGCCGAATATATCTTAGACATTTTTTAATAGGTCATAGCTCGATAATCATTGCTTTATCTTTAGCAATAGTCAAACTAGCTGTAAAGCTGTAGGAGAATAAAAATGGCATTTGATTTTAAGAAAGAATACAAAGAGTTTTATATGCCAAAAAACAAGCCGGAAATTATCACAGTACCACCTATGAATTATATTGCAGTGCGTGGCAAGGGTGATCCTAATGATAAGGATGGAGCCTATCAAAAGGCTATTAATGTGCTTTATTCAGTTGCTTATACTATAAAGATGAGTTATAAAAGTAGTTACCGTATTGAAGATTTTTTTGAATATGTTGTGCCGCCTTTGGAAGGTTTCTGGTGGCAAAATGATATACAAGGGGTGGACTACACAAATAAAGCCTCCTTTGAATGGATTTCTGTTATTCGTTTGCCCGACTTTGTTAGAAAAAAAGATTTTGACTGGGCTGTTCAAGAGGCGACTAATAAAAAACAATTGGATTGTTCTTGTGCAGAATTCTTAAGTATTGATGAGGGACTATGTGTTCAGATAATGCATATTGGTCCTTTTGATGAAGAACCAGCTACGGTTGCATTAATGAATGAATTTCTGAAGGCAAAGGGTTATAAAAATGATCTGAACGAAAATAGACACCATCATGAAATCTATCTGTCAGATGTTCGTAAAGTTGATCCTGTAAAATATAAAACCGTTATCAGGCATCCGATAAAATGATGAAAGTATTAGTTAGCGCTTGCCTTACCGGATGTAATTGCAAATATAATGGGGGAAATATCAAAAACGGAGGAAGATCGATGAAATATGAATGGCTTGACGAATATTGTCTTTCTAAAAAAGGTGTTGAAAAAGATTATAAACCAGAGTGGAATGCTACAAGGTATGTGATAAAAAACAAAATGTTTGTCCTTCAAGGTGGAGACAAGGAAGGAAAACCTATTATAACTGTTAAATTAGAGCCCGCTCATGGAGAATTTTTAAGACAACAATTCAAGGATATTATGCCGGGATATTATATGAATAAGGAGCATTGGAATTCCATATATACTGATGGTGATGTGCCTGATGAGATTGTAAGAGACATGCTTGATAAATCTTATAACCTAATATTGGCTTCTCTTAGCAAAAAAATTCAGAAAGAAATTCTGGAGGACTAAGTGTCAGACAAAGAAAGTTAAAAAGGTTGAAAACGTTGTGTTTTCAACCTTTTTTTAAGAGTTTTCTAAAAATCCTGGTCTGACACTTACTTAAAATTTTTTTCTAGTTGTCCGAAAACGGCTTTTTCAAACGCTATATAAGTATAAGTAATTTATGGAGGTGAAAATTCTGGTGCAAGACATACAAGTTAATAAAGCTTGCGATAAGGCAATCCTTGAATTATCTAATGGTAATAAAGATGCACTTTCCATAATTTACGATAATATGTCAAGAATGATTTTTTCGGTAGCTTATGTAATCACAGGACAATACCAGGATGCTGAAGATGTTTTACAAAATACAATGATTGAAATAACAAAATATGCACACAAATATCAAAGCGGAAGTAATGCAAAAGCATGGATATTAACAATGGTACGTCATTGTTCTATTGATATTATCCGCAAAAGAAAACCAACAATATCTATCGATGACACTACAGTGATAAATATCCCTGACAGCAATATAGACTTGTCACAACTTGAAGTGCTGGATATGCTGAATGTCCTTGAAGATAATGAAAAGCAGATTCTCGTATTACGTCTATATGTAAACATGCCGTACAAGGAAATTGCCAAAATTATGAAAATCAGTATTCCGTCCGCACAGAAAAAATATCAGAGAATACTAAAAAAACTTAAAAGCTACGATTTATGATTAGGTGGTGTTAATAATGAACGAAAAAGAAATATCAGATGTTCTAAAACAACTTGATACGATACCCGTTCCTGACAAAGAAAAAATTTTATCAAATTGTCCGATTCCAAGCAAAAAAAATGCAACCAAAAACTTAAAAATAAAACACATGATCGCTGCATGTATAGCTGTTTTTTGTCTTATTTCAGCTTTTTCTGTTTATGTAATAGCAGAGGAAAATAAAGAGTATAACGAAGCGTTGGTTTTCTTCCGTGAATATGATTTAGAAACTGCCGGTCTTTCAAGAAATGATATAAAGAAGGTTTACAGAGATATTTCCACTAAAAAATTTATTTATGGAAAAACAGTTGAAGTTATCGAAAATAGCATTCGTAAAGATACTATTTATGGTTATGAACTCTTTCAGGAATCACCTTCGCAAGAGGATATTGAAAATCTTTGGAATTATAGAAACAGCATTGTGCAAAACAAAAATGATAGTCTGTTTGCTGAAAAGGAAAGCATATTCTACAAATTTCATTCTGAATATAAGTTTGATAGTAATCTAGGTTTTGATATTCATGACAAAAGTCTTTTGGAAAAATATACTGATGGAGAAAAAGTATGGAGCGTGGACTTTAGTGATTTCTGGATTGAAGATTATGTTGCAATAAATGATTCTGTTATTGTGTACGGTCAGACACCAACATGGTCAAGCACACAATCTGACTATGCCTGGATAGCAATGATTGATAAAGACGGAAAAATTCTATGGGAAAAGATGTTGCAAAATGGTTTTGAAAGTGAATATATAGGTGCGATAGTCCCGATCGATAATACAATAGCCGTGTTCAGCAGAGGTGATTTAGAGTACCTGTGTTTAAACGTTTTTAATCTGAATGGGGAAGTAGTTAATTTTGAAAAAAACAAGGTTGGAAACTACGGTATTTGGAATGCAGCAAAACTTAGAGATGGTTATATAGTTCAGCTTGGTAGTTACAATACAAGTGAACATGCCAGAGTTTTTAAGTTAAATAGTAAAGGCTTGATTACAGATTCTTTTTCCTATGAATCGGAAAATAGCAGTTATTATATTACAGATATGATTGAATACAATGATAAAATCTATTTGAGCGCTTATTATGTTCCTGATCAAAACAAAGACGAGTATGATTCTGTGAGAATCGATGATATTGCCCCTGTGCTTAACTACATTTTTGATAATGATCTTATGGATATAAAAAGCGAAGAACTTACAAAACTGGTAAGAGATAATTTCACAGCAATACTCCTAATATGTGATACGAATACCGGAGAGTTGCAGGAATTCTATTCCGTACAGGGTTCTCTTGGCGGCAAGCTCTCCCGCAATGAGAGGGAAGAATTGCTTTGGAATGTAGAAAGTATAACTGATACATTGTTATCTCCTTATACAAGTTCTTTCACCATCAGTGGTTCCAGTTATATCTACAAGTATACATTTAACGATAATGGTGTATTGTTAAGCCAGGAAAAAACTGGTGAAATCTCAGATTTTCGTAGATAATTTTAACCTGTAATCGGCAGGTAGCCGTCAAATAGGGCTCGGGTTAAGTGTTTCTCAGCCAAATCTGAGAAAAACCATTCGAGCGATGAACCTTGACAATTGAATAGTGGTGAAAACATTAATAGATCAGAAAAATGGCTGTTTCCTGGCTCCTGATGTTGAAAGAAAGGAATCAGAAACAAGCCGCAGTCGCGGTTGAGCAGTGCATTTCTAGTTAGGCGATATCATCAAACTGGAATCAAACTAAACTGTTGCAATCGGTCGATGACCGCACGGATCAACCATTCAATCTTCCAGTCCTTAGCATAACGAAGATGGCGATAGCGTC